>NZ_AP023367.1:0-10000 GCF_014218335.1 Anaerocolumna cellulosilytica
ATGAATGAAATTCAAGATAAATGGGATGAGATACTGGAATATCTTAAAATAGAACATTGTGTAACCGATGTTTCTTTTAAAACCTGGTTACTTCCATTAAAAGTATATTCCGTAAGGGATAATTTAATTACTATATCAATAGATGATAAAATGATCGGCCCTGACAGTAAAAATTTCATCAGCAGAAAGTACGGTATTCCTTTAAAAGTAGCAATAACAGAAATAATGGACGAGAACTACGATTTGGAATTTGTATTAGCAAGTCAGATTGAGACCACAAAGAAAAAGAATGAATCTCTACCTGATTTAAAAGGGAAAAACCAAAAAAATGGTCTTTCCTTTTTAAATCCCAGGTATACCTTTGACACCTTCGTGGTTGGTGCCAATAATAACCTGGCTCATGCTGCATCGCTAGCAGTTGCCGAATCACCTGCAGAAATATATAACCCTCTATTTATATATGGAGGAGTTGGATTAGGGAAAACCCATTTAATGCATTCCATCGCTCATTATATTCTGGAACAAAACGCAAGCAGTAAAGTAATGTACGTGACCAGTGAGAAGTTTACCAACGAATTGATTGAATCCATTCGTAACGTAAACACTACCCCTACTGAATTTAGGGAAAAGTACAGAAATATCGATGTACTCTTAATTGATGATATTCAGTTTATTATAGGTAAGGAAAGTACGCAGGAAGAATTTTTCCACACCTTTAATACGCTGCATGAATCTAAAAAGCAAATTATTATCTCCAGTGATAAGCCTCCTAAGGATATTCTCACTTTGGAGGAAAGATTGCGTTCCCGTTTCGAATGGGGTTTAACGGTTGACATCCAATCTCCAGATTACGAAACTAGAATGGCAATTCTAAAGAAAAAAGAAGAACTGGACGGACTTCAGATAGATAATGAAGTAATGAAATATATTGCAACAAATGTAAAATCCAATATCCGGGAGCTAGAAGGCGCACTTACAAAAATCGTTGCCCTCTCACGGTTAAAGAAACAGGAAGTTAATGTTACACTGGCAGAAGAAGCTTTAAAAGACTTGATATCTCCTGATGATAAAAAGCAAATAACCCCTGAATTGATTATTGATGTAATTGCAGAACACTTCAATATAACATCTGCTGATATTTACTCTGTTAACAAAAGTCGGAACATAGCTTATCCAAGACAAGTTGCCATGTACTTATGCCGAAAATTAACAGACTACTCCTTATCAGATATCGGTAAACTTATGGGTAAGAGAGATCATACCACCATCCTTCACGGTATTGACAAGGTAGAAAAGAACATAAAAAAAGACCCAAGTATGCAAAATACAATTGAAGTACTTACTAAGAAAATCAATCCTTAAACTAAGGTTTATTTTTTTTCCACAAAGCCATGTTAGTAAATTGTTGTTTATCTGTGAGTTGCCTTGGGATAACTTAATAATTATTTTGAAGATAAAATTTTCATCCAAAACGGTGTTTTTTCCATACACAACGTTATCCTTCCACAGAAAGCCCTGTTTTTATGATGAAAATCCACTTATGCACAATTTAACAGCCCCTATTACTACTGCTACAAAATTTTATTATATATATTTACATGAAAATCGCGAAAGGAGTTATACACAATTATGAAGATTGTTTGTTCTAAAACTGAATTGCAGAATCGAGTTAATATTGTTTTAAAAGCAGTTCCAGCTAAATCTACAATGCCTATATTAGAATGTTTGATTATTGATGTAAAATCTGATACCATAAAACTTATAGCCAATGATATGGAGTTAGGAATTGAAACCATTGTAAAAGGTGAAGTAATAGAAACAGGAACCGTCGCTATTAATGCTAAAGTATTTTCTGAGATTATAAGAAAATTACCTGACAATGATGTAACCATTGAAACGGATGGCAATTACTTAACTACTATACTCTGTGAAAAAGCAAAATTTGCTATATCCGGAAAGAGCAGTGAAGAATTTCCTTATCTTCCTAAAGTAGAAAAACAAAACGCTGTGGTTCTTTCTCAATTTACCTTAAAAGAAATTATCAGACAAACCGTATTTTCTATATCCGATAATGAAAGCAATAAAATAATGACTGGTGAACTCTTTGAAATAACTGGTAATGAATTAAAAGTGGTATCTTTGGATGGCCATAGAATTTCTATACGAAAAATAGAGTTAAAAGAAGAATACGAAGATATAAAAGTAATCGTTCCGGGTAAAACTTTGATTGAAGTAAGTAAAATATTGTCTGGAGAATTTACAGATGAAGTAAATTTATATTTTACGGATAAACACATCATATTCGAATTTGACAATACGGTTGTACTCTCAAGATTAATCGAAGGAGAATATTACAAAATTAATCAGATGTTATCCAGTGATTATGAAACTAAAGTAACCATTAACAAAAAAGAATTATTAAGCTGTATAGACAGAGCTACCCTACTGATAAAAGAAACTGAGAAAAAACCTATAATTGTAAAGATTAATGATAAAAACATGGAATTAAAAATGAATTCTACTATTGGTTCTATGGATGAAGAAATTGATATCACCAAAGAAGGAAAAGATATAGTGATAGGTTTTAATCCTAAATTTTTAATTGAGGCATTGAGAGTTATTGACGACGAAGAAGTTGACATCTATCTGATTAATCCCAAAGCTCCATGTTTTATCAGAGACAAAGAAGAAAGATATATCTATCTGATTTTGCCAGTAAACTTCAATTCCGCTGTACAATAGTAAAATTTTACAGTTTAACAAAATTCAAAATTCTTGTATAGTAAATTTTTAACAATAAAAAACAATTACCAAAATAAAAAATTTGGTTTATAATAGATTGAAAAAGAGCTATATTTAAAAATTCTTTATGTACAAGTTTTAAAGGTTTATGATTAATACTTATGAACCTGATTGAAGGAATAAGACGATAGTCGCATAGAAGGTTGATATTTTTATTAATATAATATATAATGGCTAGATGTCATGTTTTTACAGGAATTAATAGGAACTATAGTCCTTGAAAGGATAGAAAATTATGGAAACCATCAAACTAAGGGAAGAGTATATAAAATTAGGTCAGGCATTAAAGGCTGGAGGTCTGGTAGGTTCCGGTGTTGATGCCAAGTTTGTCATACAGGATGGTTTGGTAAAAGTAAATGGAATCGTAGAAACCCAAAGAGGGAAAAAGTTATATGACGGCGATGTAGTAGAATATAACGATGAGACCATCCGTATTGAAAAATAATTAGAATCGTGGTGTATACATGTATATCAAAACCCTTGAATTAAAAGATTATCGGAATTACAATACTCTTTTTATGGATTTTCATGACAGAATAAATATCCTTTATGGAGATAATGCCCAGGGGAAAACTAATATTCTTGAGTCAATATATGTCTGTGCCACGACAAAGTCCCATAAGGGAAGCAAAGATCGAGAAATAATCAAGATGGATAAAGAAGAATCTCATATCCGGCTGCATGTAGAGCGGGATGGGGTTATTCACAAAATAGATATGCATTTGAAAAAAAACAAGCCAAAAGGTGTCGCAATTAATGGTATCCCCATTAAAAAAACAAGCGAATTATTTGGTATTGTTAATATTGTGTTTTTTTCTCCGGAAGATTTAAGCATTATTAAAAATGGTCCGGCTGAACGAAGAAGATTTATTGATTTAGAACTTTGTCAAATAGATAAGGTTTATTTATATAACCTGGCAAATTATAATAAAATTATTACCCAAAGGAATAATTTATTAAAACAAATCAGTTTTAACAGGAAATTATTGGATACACTTAGTATATGGGACATGCAGCTGGTAGAGTATGGAACTAAAATCATGGAAAGACGTGATTCGTTTATTTCACAGCTAAATGAAATTGTCTATGAAATACATAAAAAGTTATCCGGTAATAAAGAACATCTAAGAATACAGTATGAGCCTAATGTAGCAGTTAAAGACTTTAAGAGCAAATTGGAAAACACCTTGGAACGGGATATTGCAACCAAGATGACAAATTATGGTCCTCACAGGGATGATATCAGTTTCTTTAATGGCTCCCAAGACTTACGTAAGTTCGGCTCTCAAGGGCAGCAGAGGACTTCGGCCTTATCTTTAAAACTTGCAGAAATAGAACTGGTAAAAATAGTAACAAAAGATAAGCCGATTCTATTACTGGATGATGTATTATCAGAATTAGATAGAAACAGACAAACTCATTTACTTAACAGTATTCATGATATACAGACAATTATTACCTGTACAGGTCTGGAGGAATTTATCGCTAACCGGATGGAATTCGATAAAACTTACCGAGTTGTAGAGGGAACGGTTACAGATGAGAATACTTTATCATTGGATTTCATCCATAGAAAAACAGGAGGCAATTTATGAGTGCAGAATACGGTGCAGATCAAATCCAAATATTGGAGGGCTTAGAAGCGGTTAGGAAAAGGCCTGGTATGTATATTGGCAGTACCTCTTCAAAAGGCCTGCATCATTTAGTTTACGAAATTGTTGATAATGCAGTTGATGAAGCATTGGCAGGAATTTGTGACAGGATTGATGTAACAATAAATAAAGACAATTCTATAACTGTAATTGATAACGGCAGAGGTATACCGGTAGGGATTAACCATAAAAAGGGAATACCTGCTGTTGAGGTCGTGTTTACTATTCTACATGCCGGAGGAAAATTCGGTGGTGGAGGATATAAAGTGTCCGGTGGACTTCATGGTGTAGGTGCGTCTGTAGTTAATGCATTGTCTGAATGGTTAGAAGTAACAATTCATCTCGATGGTAAAGTTCATAAGCAAAGATATGAGCGAGGCAAGGTAGTCTATCCACTAAAAGAAATAGGTGAAACTGACAGAACCGGCACCACAGTTACTTTTTTACCGGATAAAGAAATTTTCGAAGAAACGGTTTATGATTACGATATATTAAAACAGCGTTTAAGAGAGATGGCTTTCTTAACAAAGGACTTAAAGATAGTGCTTTCCGATGATAGGGAGGAGCCTGTAGTTACGAAAGAATTTCATTACGCTGGAGGAATTAAGGAGTATGTGGACTATTTAAACAAAAATAAAGATCCACTTTATTCTGATATTCTTTATTGTGAAGGGAACAAAGATTCGGTTTATGTAGAAGTTGCTATGCAGCATAATAATTCATTTAACGAAAGCTGTTATAGTTTTGTAAATAATATAACTACGCCGGAAGGTGGTACCCACTTAGCTGGGTTTAAAAATGCACTTACTAAGACATTCAATGATTATGCCAGAAATCAGAAGTTTTTAAAAGACAATGAAACGAATCTCACCGGAGAAGATATCAGGGAAGGTTTGACGGCTATTGTCAGCATAAAGATCCCAGAACCTCAGTTCGAGGGACAGACAAAACAAAAATTAGGAAACAGTGAGGCAAGAGGTGCTGTAGACAGTATCGTAAGTGAACAGCTTACATACTTTTTAGAACAAAACCCAACTGTTGCAAAAATAATTCTAGAAAAAGCAATTCTGGCTCAGCGCGCCAGAGATGCTGCAAGGAAGGCAAGGGATTTAACAAGAAGAAAATCTGCATTAGAAGGCATGAGCCTCCCGGGAAAATTAGCAGACTGCTCCGACAAAGATCCAAAAAATTGTGAAATCTATATCGTTGAGGGTAACTCTGCGGGCGGTTCAGCAAAAACTGCCAGATCCAGAGCAACCCAGGCTATTTTACCTCTCAGAGGTAAAATTCTTAACGTAGAAAAATCAAGGCTTGATAAAATTTTAGTCAACAATGAGATAAAAGCAATGATAACGGCATTTGGAACAGGGATATCAGATGATTTTGATATTAGTAGATTGCGTTATCACAAAATTATTATTATGACTGATGCGGACGTTGACGGAGCTCATATCAGTACACTTTTACTCACCTTCTTTTACCGTTTTATGCCTGAACTTATCAAACAAGGTTATGTATATCTTGCTCAACCACCGTTGTACAAGGTAGAACGAAACAAAGTGGTAAGATATGTTTACAGCGATGATGAATTAAATCAGCTCCTTACAGAACTTGGGAGAGATGGAAATAATAAAATACAGCGATATAAAGGGCTAGGCGAAATGGATTCCGACCAGCTTTGGGATACAACTATGGATCCGGAAAAAAGAGTACTGTTAAAGGTTATATACGATGAGGAAAATTCTTCGGAAATAGATTTAACTTTTACAACTCTAATGGGTGATAAAGTGGAACCACGAAGAGAATTTATTGAAGCAAATGCAAAATATGTAAAGAATTTAGATATTTAGTATAATTGAAAACAGTCAAGAGATTGCCTTTAGTCTGTTTTCAAGTCAGCAATTCAGCAATGAATAGATGGAGGAAAATAAATGGACGAGAATATCTTTGATAAGGTTCATGAGGTTGACCTTAAAAAGACAATGGAAACATCATACATTGATTATGCCATGTCTGTTATCGCAGCCCGTGCACTTCCGGATGTAAGAGATGGTCTCAAACCGGTACAAAGAAGAATACTATATGCAATGATAGAGCTTAACAATGGTCCTGACAAACCCCACAGAAAATGTGCCCGTATTGTCGGTGATACTATGGGTAAGTATCATCCTCATGGTGACAGCTCTATCTATGAGGCCTTGGTAAAACTGGCACAGGATTTTTCAACCAGATATCCTTTGATTGACGGGCATGGAAATTTTGGGTCAGTTGATGGTGATGAAGCTGCCGCGATGCGTTACACAGAAGCCCGCTTAAGTAAAATTTCCATGGAGATGATTTCTGACATCAACAAAGATACCGTTAATTTTATTCCTAACTTTGATGAGACAGAAAAAGAACCAACGGTTCTTCCCTCCAGATATCCAAATCTATTGGTAAACGGTACTTCTGGTATTGCAGTAGGTATGGCAACTAATATACCGCCCCATAACTTAAGGGAAATTGTTAATGCTGTCCTGAAAATGATTGATAATACCATAAGCGAAGATAGAGATACTACGTTAGAAGAGTTATTAGAAATTGTAAAAGGACCTGATTTTCCTACTGGTGCAACCATATTAGGTACTAGAGGAATCAATGAAGCTTACCGAACCGGCCGTGGAAAAATAAGAGTAAGAGCAGTTACGGATATTGAAGCCATGCCTAATGGTAAAAACCGTATTGTTGTTACAGAGTTACCCTACATGGTAAATAAAGCAAGATTGATTGAAAAAATTGCTGAATTGGTAAAAGACAAGAAAATAGACGGGATTACTGAGTTAAGAGATGAGTCAGACCGCACCGGCATGAGAATATGTATTGAACTCAGAAGAGATGTCAATGCCAATGTTTTGTTAAATCAATTATATAAACATACACAATTGCAGGATACGTTTGGTGTAATTATGCTGGCGTTAGTAGATAATGAGCCAAGGGTGTTAAACTTGCATGATATGCTTCACTACTATATTCTTCATCAGGAAGAAGTAGTAACCAGAAGGATCAGATATGATTTAAATAAAGCAGAAGAAAGAGCCCATATTTTAAAAGGTTTATTAATTGCACTTGATAACATTGATGAAGTAATTAATATTATCCGTTCTTCAAAAAACGGAAATATCGCCAAAGAACGCTTAATTGAACGTTTTGCTTTATCAGAAGCACAAGCACAGGCAATTATTGACATGAGATTGCGAGCTCTGACAGGTCTGGAAAGAGAAAGACTGGAGACAGAATACGCTGAACTTATGGAAAAGATAGCTGAATACAAAGCGATTCTTGCTGATCATAAAAAATTGCTTGCAGTAATCAGGGAAGAGCTAACTGTAATCATGGATAAATTCGGTGATGACAGAAGAACTTCTATTGGTTACGATGAATATGATTTGTCAACAGAAGATTTGATTCCAAATGAAAATACTGTTCTTGCTATGACACGGTTGGGCTACATAAAGAGAATGACGGTAGATAATTTTAAAAGCCAGCACCGTGGAGGAAAAGGAATAAAGGGTATGCAGACCATTGATGAAGACTTTATCGAAGATTTATTAATGACCACTACCCATCACTATATTATGTTTTTTACGAATAAAGGACGAGTATATAGATTAAAAGCATATGAAATTCCAGAATCCGGAAGAACAGCAAGAGGAACAGCCATTATTAATTTACTGCAATTATTACCCGAGGAAAGAATAACCGCAATCATACCTCTAAAGGAATACCAGAATAATAAATACTTATTCATGGCAACAAAAAAAGGTATTGTAAAGAAGACACCTATAAAAGAATACGAAAATATTAGGAAGTCCGGTCTACAGGCCATTAATCTAAGAGAAGATGATGATCTAATTGAAGTAAAAGCAACCAATAATCAAAAAGATATCATTTTGGTTACGAAGCATGGACAGTGTATAAGGTTTAATGAGAAAGATGTTAGAAAAACCGGTC
The DNA here is from genome assembly GCF_014218335.1 of Anaerocolumna cellulosilytica. Classification (GTDB taxonomy): domain Bacteria; phylum Bacillota; class Clostridia; order Lachnospirales; family Lachnospiraceae; genus Anaerocolumna; species Anaerocolumna cellulosilytica. The sequence continues at coordinate 8,445 of NZ_AP023367.1, forward strand.
GTACTTCCATGGGTGTTATTGGTATGAATCTAGAAGACAATGATGAAATTATCGGTATGCAATTAAGCACGCAGGGGAAATATTTACTTTTCGTATCAGAAAAAGGAATGGGAAAACGGACCGACATGGATGAGTTTACTGTTCAGAGAAGAGGCGGAAAAGGTGTTAAGTGCTATAAGATCACAGAAAAAACAGGATATGTTATCGGTGTAAAAGCGGTAGATGAAGAAAATGAAATTATGATTATAACTACAGGAGGTATAATTATACGTTTAATGGTAAACGGAATATCAAACCTTGGACGTATTACCTCAGGTGTTAAGCTGATTGATATGAGTGAAGATATTACGGTAGCAAGTTTTGCTAAAGTAAGAGATAACGAAAAAACGACCGAAGAAGAAGTAATAAAACAATTAGAGCAAGAATTAGAAAATGAAATCGTTGCTGATACACAGTCTGCGGAAGCTTCTGAAGAGGATGATGAAGATTATGATACAGAATTTGATGAAGAAGCAGAAAGTATTACGGAACAACCAGAAGAGGAAGAATAGTTTTTAAAAATTTAAGCCTGCCGGAATAAAGGGTAACAGAGTACTTTATTCCGGTAAAGGGCTTATTTTTAAATAGTTTTCTTTTTCTTTTTGTATCGCAATCGCCTAATTATGATACGGGTGTCCAAAGCCCTGTTTATTATTTAGAACCAGCTATTACACAAAATCAAAACACTCATTTTTCAATTTCAATGTATAAGACATTCTGCTTTTTTTCATGAATTGTGTAAAGCATAGCATAAAATAGAATAATCGCTTCATTTAGACAAATCTGTTTTATGATATACCAAACTTACGAAAAAAGAATATCTAATACTTTCCATCGTACATTCGTTTTTTGCTTTATGCAAAAATATTGCTATATTTGTGAGGGGGCTTTTGACACTCTAGTTCCAATTAACAAATGCATGAAAGGGAAATCTTATGAAGATAATTCACACAGATGAAATAACAAAACATATTAAAGAAATGTGTATTGAAGCAAATTTGCAACTAACACCAGATATGGAAAAGGCTATAAAAGGAGCTTTAGAGGATGAAAAATCAAAATTAGGAAAACAGATTCTGAAACAATTGGAAGAAAATATGGAAATTGCCAAAAAAGAAAACATTCCAATCTGTCAGGATACCGGAATGACTATTGTTTTTTTTAAACTAGGACAGGAGGTAAGGCTTGAAGGTATTCCTCTGGAAGAAGCGATTAATGAAGGTATAAGGCAAGGGTATCAGGAAGGATTTTTGAGAAAATCAGTCGTGGGGGACCCGTTGCTTCGTGAGAATACTAAGGATAATACACCCGGAATCATCCACTATGAGATAATCCCTGGGGATGATATCGAGATAATAGTTGCCCCTAAAGGGTTTGGCAGTGAAAATATGAGTAGAATATATATGTTAAAACCAGCTGATGGTACAGAAGGTGTAAAAAATGCAGTACTAGAAACTGTAAAAATGGCTGGACCTAATGCCTGTCCTCCAATTGTAGTAGGAGTTGGAATCGGTGGA